>JAOASC010000027.1 GCA_025210295.1 Flavobacteriales bacterium
GCTGTTGGTTGATCGTAAACGTTAATCACAACGGTATCTGTTGCTGGTGTACAGGTTCCATTGCTAACGGTCCATACTAGTTGATACGTCCCCTCTTGGAGGTTATTAATATCAGTATCAAACTGTGTGGCATCTGTAAATGTAACTGCACTTGGTTGTACATGAGAAGCATCTTCACTCCACATTCCTGTTGCCGTTCCTTGAGGTGCATTACCCGCTAAAGTTGTCGTATAGATATTACATAAATCTTGATCTACTCCAGCGTCAGCTGTTGGTTGATCGTAAACGTTAATGACAACGGTGTCTGTTGCTGGTGTACAGGTTCCATTACTCACGGTCCATACCAGTTGATACGTTCCTTCTTGGAGGTTATTAATATCAGTATCAAACTGTGTGGCATCTGTAAAAGTAACTGTACTTGGTTGTACATGAGAAGCATCTTCACTCCACATTCCGGTTGCGGTTCCTTGAGGTTGATTTCCTGCTAACGTTGTGGTATAAATATTACATAAATCTTGGTCAGCACCTGCTAATGCTATTGGCATTGAGTAAACTAAGACATCAACAGTATCAGTAGCAAAACACAAACCTCTATCAATTGTTCTAACTAATTGAAAGGTATTTGTTGCGGGGTAATTCAACGTCGTAGAAAAATTAGGTTGAGCAATGGCTCCATTATCTATATCACCAACAGGATTCCATGAATAAGTATATGTATTAATAGGTTGATTACCAATTTGAATCACATCATCTGAGCAAACTGTATGAGATGTAGCAGGTGATATTAAAGGTAAATTAATTAATATTTGAGCTGGTGTACAAGTACATGGATTTAAACTCGTATCAATAACAGCTATTAACTTACAACTACTTCCTCCAGGGATATCAATTGTTCCTGAATATCCATAAGAAGAATTACTAGTTAATTGATCCTGAATCGTATCGTTTGTAATATATGTATCAGCAGCAGAGAATACACCATCATTATCTGTATCTTGGTAAAACTGAATAATTGTTTCAGTACCTGTACTAATCGTTTCTCCAGAATTAAAGATATCAAAACTTATATTTCCAGTTTCTCCACTTGGCGCATTAGGTGTAGCATAAGACCCTATTGAATTAGACATATCCAAATACCCTTTATAGATAAAGATATTTTTTAGGGTATCAGCTGTCGCAATATCAATATTACAAAAAGATCCTGTAGAAGAGCAGACAGCTCCTCCATAAGTTGTTATTTGAGATGCTAATTGCAACACTCCGCATTCTAAATCATCTGGGCTACCATTAATTGTAAAAGAGAACTTGGTGGTATCACCAACACCTACTCCTTGTGGGAGTTTCCATGCTAATTCATCTACCCCATTATTATTAACGATCGAAGGTACACCATTAATTGGTGCATTCAATATCCCAGTAAAAGAATTCGCATCATAACTAATTCCATTATCTAATCTAAAATAGACAGAATCATTAGCGCCAAAAGATAATGGTCCATTATTAACCACTACCAATTCTACAGGTGTATTACCTAAGCATGGTGTAATGTATGTTGTGTTAATACGTATACTTGCTTCATAAGGCGGTAAGGCATCTCCAATAAAGACTTGGTTAGACACTCCTACATTAGAATTAAACAATCTTCCACATCTAGCTTCTCCAGTAGTTAAACAGGTCACCCTACTTCCTGATACATAATCACAATCGGTAAGGCAGCTAAAACGAATGTAATATTTATTTAGTGTTTGATCTAGCACTCCTTGAAGACCATCTGCTCCTATGATAGCATTTAAAGCAGAGATATCCCATTCCCAATTGTTCCCGGATGTATTGACAGGATTAGGAATACTAACATACGTTCCAGACTCAGGATATTTCAAATAACAACTTCCAGGTTCAATAATCATTCCAGATGGGACATTAATACTTGTTGTTAAATTAAATGCATTTCCTAATTGAAAATCTGTTACTTTAACTTCATATCTTGCCGTATCACATAAACCAATAGTATCTCCACCTAAAACAGTAATATAGTTAGATAACTCTGGCATCAAAGGTGTTATATATAGGGTTGTTTGTAAAGGATTACAGGTATATGAATTAACATCTATTGGGTAACCAGAACAATCCCATCCATGATAGACGACAATACTATCAGAGTTGCATCCATTAATGTGGGTATAAATAGTATAATTTAAGGTTTGTGCAGCATTAACATTCCCCATTTGGAAAATTCCAGTTGGAGAAGGGTAGACCATCGTTCCTGCATTTTGGTCGTATAAACTATCTGCTACGACTGTTCCTATTGTAGGAATCCCAAACCATGAGTTATGCGCATCTGAAGTATTAGAATTATTTGTTATACTTACATTCCAAACAGCAGTATTACTTGGGACATTTTGAGAAATTAGGTTACTCTGCAACAACAACTTAGGCTTATCATAAGAAATCCATTCATCTGTTCTTGTTACAATGGTATCATCCCAATAGTAGTTAGAGTTACTGGTGTGCGTTGCTGCATTATTGGTAGTTCCATACCACTGAGGAACTGTTTCAAACTCCCAATCGTATCTGATTCTTTTTGAGGTATCACCTTCAATACTACAGTTAGGTGATACAGTAATTTGGAATGTTCCATAATACCCCTCATCTCCATACATAATACTATCATTAACAGGATCATCACCATAGTACGCGTCTGTATTAAAAGTATATTCATTTCCTACAACAGTAGACGGTGTAAGTGGATACCAACCACCTACACTCCCTGTTCCTGTATTTCCAGATGTTGAACTTCGGCTATTGACCCCAGTAGTTCTATAAAAAATAAATCGAGAAGATTCATAAGTATAAGAATCTGGTAAGGTAACCTTTAGGTTTTCAGGATGAGCAAAAGGTCGGTATTCATTTCTAAATTTATTTTTAGCTCCGTGTGTACCAGCAATATACAAATAGTAATTCTGACTAAAAGTAACTAAATCACATGACTTTGTACTTCTAGAATCTCCACAACAGTTATAAAAATAAAATCCTAAAACTGTAAAGTTTTTAATTAAGTTTGGACACCCAAATTGATTGGTTACAGGAGCATTTGTAGCAATATCCGAACAATAAAAACGACTGTTAGAACTTACTACAACAATCCCTCCATTTACATTTTTGGTAACTTTATAATTCGATTTCAAAAATACAGAATCTTGATCTTGTAATGAATAGTTTGCTGGTAAAGCAGGGGTAAAGTTTAAAGCATTCAAATCCAATTCAAACTTAATGTCTTTAGTGGTACCTGTATTGGTGACTATTGGAGCCGGGACAATCGTAGCTGTATGATAAGTCCCTGTAGCAACTTGATACAATGTAAACTCTGCATCGACATACGTAAACAAATGTCCACCAGTTGTTAACTCTGTTGTAGCGACAACGTATGGCCAAATAGAGTCATTGAGTGAATTGTTGACATTTCCTCCATGTAAAATCTGAAGGGTGTCACCAAAAATCATTCGATCTTGTCGAATCTGAGTATAATCAATTGTTCCAGCAGGATCAGGTAGTCCGTTATTATCATTATCAGGAAGTCCTAAATTAATTCTTTTAGCATAATGTTTATTGAAATTAATTCCAGGACAAGGGTCTGGACAGACAAGATTTACATTAAATGAATTACATCCCATTCTTAGTTCATTATCACATCCAGTTTTTATATTTGGGGTATAATATGATGTCATCTCAATAGGATACGAACCACTACCACATGAACTACAGTCTAAGGTAATATCATAATCTATTGTCGACTCGTTGAATGTTCCTCCATTTGGAACAGGAATATCTGTATAATAAACATTTATTGTATCCCCCACTCTTGTCGATGAATTTGGAGAATAAACGACACCATCTGTTCTCGTTATTTTAAAAGAACTGGCATCAAAACCTAAGCATGAAGGCATCACAATTTGAAAGCGAAACTGGTCATTAGCTTGATTTCTTGGAATATAATGGTACCAACTATTATTCACATAACTAACATTAGCAGTTGAATTCCCAATCATTGTACCTGGAGAATTATCTAATGAAAAAGTATGATTAAAGTAAGTCCAATAGCTTCCTCCTGTTCTTAGGACTTCATAACTTTGCGAACATTTATTTTCATAATTCGCTTTATAATACCACAACAACATGTGTTGACGATTAGTACAACTTTTATGTTGAAAACAAGTAAACCAATCCCATTCTATATACACTGTATCCCCGGGAGCTACAGAATCGATAACATAATCGATATTACCTACCGAATTTGCAGGTAAACAGGATGACCAACTCGTCCCATATCGTGTAGGATTAATTAAGCTATCGCGGTGAAAAGGTTGAGGCACTCCGTTACGCGTCATCCTTATATTTGAAACATCAAACCCACTAGAAGAAGAAGTATTTCTACTATCCATTTGCACAAAAACATTATAGGCTGTTCCTGAACCTGAATTGGTAACATAAATCCCAGATGTATAAACTCCATCCTCGGTAAAACAAAGCGTATCATTAGTTATTGGACTATTATTCCAACCAGTATGACTGTTTCGGAAGTTATTATAACGTTGCATTTTCAAATCAGGAATTTCACCAGGAAATGTCACATTCGCACCATCAGTCAGCTCTTGACAATTTTCATTATTACAGCCCCAAAAATACCTAAAAGTGGATGCTGTAGAAACACAGGAAAGCACCTGAACGGTTTCACAAATGATTAATGTTTCACCTGGATCAAAAATATTATCTCCATTACCTATCGCTGTAAAATCAGCTCCATTAAATGTAATTTCTTCCGTTGTTCCATTGGTAACAACAGTTCCGACATCTACGCTATTTATTCCAATACCTGTTCCATGTACATCATGTAAAGAAAATTGAGCTAAACCACCTGAGCCTCCATTGATAATAGAAATACATCTTTGAAAAACCTCTCCCACTGTACCGATATGACTTTGCTCAGTAATATTTGTGATTGATAAGTTTGGAACAGATGCACTGTAAACTTGGCTGGTATGGACGATATTACAGTTAATGGTAGACCCATTGTTCGTCGCATCGTTAGTAATATTTACAACGTTTTGTACAATCCCACCTGCATCTAAAAACGTTTGCAACTCACATGTTGCATCAACATCAATCGTGAAAGAAAGTGTATTGTTATTGGTTGTTGAAACATCAATATCAGCTATGGAAAAAACAGGATTATTTAAGTCTGTAATATTCGTTTCTGTAGCATTACTTGAACTTCCTGCAATGTAATTGACCCCATCAGGTAAATCAATAGTCACTTCGAAATTACTTAAATAAAATGGAGAGACATTCTCCATATTAACCGTAAAAGTAGCTTGATTCAGGCATGGAGCCAAACTGGTACCGTTAACTGTAAAATTATCAGTTGTTGAATTTATCAATACAAAATTACATTGGGAATATGTATAATAATTGCTAATTAATAAAATTAGAATTGCTTGAATAACCTTATTCATATAGTAGAGTTGGTTTTAGTTCTTGTAGAAAAATAGACGCAAAAATATAACAGTAGTTGTTTATTTTTTTCAAAAATCACATAAAAATTAACATATTTTTCTGCAATAAAGTCCAAAATAAGATGAACGATCATAAAACTCTGATAGACAAACAATAATAAGCTAACTAATTTTATATTTCAACAATTTCTCAAATACTTTGATTTGTTCAAGGTTGGTAATTTCTAACTGTTGTATTGAAATTCCATTTTTGAGTGAAATAATAATTTTATTGGACTGATAATCGATCCCTTTTACACATTCCCAAGTGATTAACTTAGCATCTAATTTTGAACCTATGATTATTCCTTCATTACAAATTCCAAATTGCCATTTTTTATGCAAAAAGAAATTAAATCCTAATGCCAAAAGCCCACCTAAACCATAATCATAAGCTAATGGAACAACCTCTCCATTACCAATATAAACGATATAAAAGTGAACCAATGTCAGAATAGAGTACAATAAAAAAGGGATTAAAACCCACGCAATTTTTCTCTTTACGACACTAAATCTATTAGCTTTTTCGATGCTCTGAACAGCAACAATGAGACGGTTTTTCATTTGTAACCTCAACAACCAATATATCCCTCCTATACTTGCGAGTATTAAAGGAAGCAACAACCTGATGGAGATATTAAAATTTGGATGTAAACTGTAGATAATGAAAATTAAAAAGAAAAGAGTCACCATTAAATGTTGCCTCAACTCTGACTGAGCATTCAAAAACTGTACTAACATGATTGGACAAAGATAATTGATTCTTACTATTTTGTTTAGTAATCCTCCCCTATCACTTCTATTTTTTTCTCATTAGTAATATTTATAGTTGGTGTACCTCTCTTGTTCTCAATTCTTCCTGTTAAGCACACCTTTTTTCCTTTCAATTCTTCTTCAGGTAGGTAACTAAAATTAGCCCGAGCATCTTTCCATATTGTTACAGAAAAAATTTGATTGGGAAACTTCTTATCCAAATTTAAAAATACTGCACCAGACTTTTCACTGTATTTAGTTGAGACCACTGTTCCACAGACACAACTTTTAGTTCCAATATTATACTGAGCCTGAACTGTATTTATTTTCCCTTTAGGTAAGGTTGTTGGATTTATTGGTTGTACATTCCCATCATTCACCCCTACTTGCCAATCCTTTTCTATGTATTCTTCTTTTAATTTACTTGCTAAATCTTCTGGTAAGTTAGAGTAAAAACGGAGCCCTGTTCTTCTTTCAATAACGTCAATTGAAGTAGCATAACTCATAATCGGATAGGTACAATCTCCATTGGGGATTAGAAAAGCCACTCCTCTTTTTTCCTCTCCAGTAATATCTAAAACAATTTTATAATACAATTCAGGTATAGAAACTTCATTCGCCCTTCCTTCATTTTTCATGGTAGGTAAACTATCATGTAAAACTGGGCCAGTAATCACATAAACCGGTTCATTATGATATAAGACGTAATCTCTTACTGCATTTTCTAACTCTGCCCATTTTTCACGATTTAACTCTGGTAATTGGGGAGACATATTAGAATAATAATAAGATTCACTTAATGCTATTGGCGACCACCTAAAATCTGCTGACGGTGCTAGATGGCCTCTATCATAACCACTGTACCAATAATCAGCTTTTACAGCTGTTCCAGTAGTCACTAAAGAATCTTCCCTAAAATCGTTTGTCCTAGAAGTATTTCCCTCTTCAATATCTGGCAACACCATGTGCATTACCCATCTCGCTTGTTCATGTTTTTCATCATACCCCAAAACCATCGCTTGATGTTGAACTACTTGCTCTCCAAAATTACTCTTAGGAAAACCTATACTGATTAAGTCTTGCTGAATTTTCTTTAACTTTAGTTCTTCTAATTTTTTTTGAGTGGAGACTTTTGCTGTATTTAACTCAATAATTAATTGTTCTTCACGAAGAATCTCATCCTCCAAAGATTGCCCGTATATTCCTGTAACTAACCAAAAGCATAGTATTACCAATAGATTAACTTTCACTTCTTTTATCTGTTTTATTTAAGTTAAAGGGGGTAGAAATAATTCCAATTCATAACAAATATAGACAAATGATTATTTATACACATTAAATCTATCTTAAGTCTAGTCCTTTCACTTGATTATTTTCAAAATGATTTTTGTATTTTTGTACTTCACAACAAAACAAAGCTAACTTGAAAGTATATAGAAACCTTGATGATTTTATTGGTGTCAAGAAACCAATAGTTACAGTAGGCACATTCGACGGCGTGCATATTGGTCATCAAAAAATCATTACTCGATTAGAAGAAATTGCAAAACAAAAAGGAGGAGAAAGTGTTTTATTAACTTTTTTCCCTCATCCTCGTATGGTTATTTTTCCTGAAAATAACAACTTAAAACTCATAAATACGTTGGATGAAAAAATTAAACTTCTTGAATCATTTGGCTTAGATCATCTAATTATTTTACCATTTGATAAATCTTTTTCACGTATTACTCCCACAGAATACATTAGGGATTTTTTAGTTAGTAGCATTAAAGTTAATACACTCGTAATTGGGTATGATCATAGGTTTGGGAGAAACAGACAAGGTTCATTAGAACTCTTAAACGAATTAGCTCCAGTATATGGTTTTGAGGTTGAAGAAATATCAGCGCAAGAGATAGATGAAATAAAAGTGAGTTCTACTAAAATTAGAAATGCAATTTTAGATGGAGCTATTGATATCGCTTCTGATTATTTGAAGCACCCTTTTTCTATCAAAGGAACCGTCATAAAAGGAAATCAAATAGGAAGAACGCTTGGTTATCCTACTGCAAATATCTCGGTAGCAGAGCAATACAAAATCATCCCTAAGAATGGCGTATATGCCATACAAGGGATAATTGATGGTACAGTTTATGATGGGATGTTAAACATCGGAAACAGACCAACTGTTACTAAAGATACCAATGAAACAATTGAAGCCTATTTTTTTGAGCTAAACAAAGACATTTACGATAAAGAAATAGAAATACTATTTATCAAAAAATTAAGAGATGAAAAAAAGCATGCTTCTATTGAGGATTTAAAACTGCAGTTAGAAAAGGATGAAGCTGCTACCAAGGCCATTTTACACGTATGAAGTATTTAGTTCTACTCTTTTTGTTTTTTGGAATTAACTCTGTTATTGGACAAGTTATTCCTGAAAATTTAGATACCTGTTATCAATACTCTTCATTGGAAGAAGCTTTAGTTACTCCTGAAAATGTAAGGGTCTTAATTTTAAAAAAACAAAAACTAAATAAAATACCTCAAAAAATAAGTCAATTAAAAAACTTAGCTTACCTTGACTTATCAAGAAATAAAATAACTGAAGTTCCTTCTTTTATTAAAGAACTAGAACAACTCGAAATACTAGTACTAAACAAGAATAATATCAGTCAACTACCGACAGAATTTTCAGCGTTAAAACAGTTAAAAAAATTATACCTCAGTAAAAACAGCATTGAATACTTTCCTCTCCCTATATTGGAATTAGAACAACTTGAAAAATTAATCCTCAACCAAAATTCCATAACTACAATTCCTTATGCTATTCAGGATTTATCTAAGCTAAAGTATTTAGATTTATGGGATAATGATATTACTTCATTACCTGAAAGTATAAAAAACCTTAAACAACTAGAAGAGCTTGATTTAAGAATCACACCTATCAGTCCGAGCAATAAAGAAAGCATCCAAAAATTATTACCTAATACCACCATTCATTTCTCTAATTCCTGTAATTGTGGATATTAACATTCTTCAATTGATAACATCATCTGATCTGGCATTAAATATGTATAGGTATTTGTAATTTTATAGTTTACACTTAAAACTAGTTACACCTGTTTACTTATTCAAATGACAAAACTTTTCAATATAATTATTCTTAGTTGCTTAATTCTTTTTACAAGTAGTAGCCCCTTAAAAAAAGACAACAGTACCTTGAAAAAACCTCCTTTTTTTCAAGGTGGAAATGCTAAGATATGGGTTGATAGTGTTTTTAATACGCTTTCTGAAGAAGAACGAATTGCTCAACTTTTTATGGTTGCAGCTTATTCTAACAAAGACCAAACACATGTTCAGTCTATAGATCGACTAATTAAAGACTATAAAATCGGTGGTTTAATTTTCTTTCAAGGAGGTCCTGTCCGACAGGCCATTTTAACCAATAGATATCAAAAGGAGAGTAAAGTTCCCTTATTAATTTCTATTGATGGGGAATGGGGATTAGCCATGCGACTAGACAGTACTATGAAATTCCCTAAACAAATGACCTTAGGAGCAATTCAAGACACCTCAGAACAACTCATTTATAAAATGGGGGAACAAATCGCTAAACAATGTAAAGCTTTGGGAATACATGTCAACTTAGCTCCTGTAGCTGATGTTAACAACAACCCTAAAAATCCTATCATTAGTTATCGTTCATTTGGAGAAAATAAATTTGCAGTTGCAAGAAAATCGTTAGCCTATATGAATGGCATGCAAGATTTTGGAGTAATGGCTAATGCTAAACACTTTCCTGGACATGGGGATACTGATAGTGATTCTCATAAAACGTTACCTATCATTAACCATTCAAAAGAGCGTTTAGACTCTCTAGAATTATACCCTTTTAAACAGCTTATCAACAATGGATTAGGAAGCATGATGGTTGCTCATCTCTATATGCCACAAATTGATGCAACTCCTAACAGAGCTTCTACACTATCACCTAAAATCGTTAATGGATTGCTGAAAGATGAATTAGGTTTTGAAGGACTTGTTTTTACAGATGCGTTAAACATGAAAGGAGTTAGCAGTTTTTATGAACCTGGAAAGGTTGATGTGGCTGCGCTATTAGCAGGTAACGATGTTTTACTTTTTTCTGAAGATGTTCCTAAAGCCATAATCGAAATCAAAAAAGCATTAAGCAACAAGGCTATAACGCAAGATGAAATAGATAACAGGTGTAAAAAAATACTTTTTGCAAAATACTGGTCTGGCCTCCACCAAAATAAATTGATAGAACCACAAACATTACAACAAAAGCTTCATACAAAGGAAGCAGAAACCATCAACACTAAACTCTTTGAAAATGCAATTACATTGTTAAAAAACGAAAACAATATCATTCCATTAAAAAGATTAGATACCTTAAAAATGGCCTCTATAAGTTTTGGTGCAAAAAATGATAATGAATTTAATCAATCAATAGATCGTTATGCCAATTTTGACCGTTATTCGTATCCCATAAAAGTTCCTAAATCTGATATTTCAAAAGTCTTTGAGGAAACCAAAGACTACAACCTACTTCTTATCACCATTCACGATATGAACCAACGCCCCTATCAAAATTTTGGTATTACCCGCTCTTTAAATCAAATTATAGATAGCTTAGCTAGTCATCACAAAGTTATTCTTAATATTTTAGGTAATCCCTACACTCTGAAAAAATTTACTGCAGCTAAAAAGTCAACGGCTTTGATTATGAGCTATGAAGAACATCCACTAACTAAAGATCTAAGTGGTCAATTAATTTTTGGAGGGATTCCAGCTCTTGGAAAGCTTCCTGTTACAGCAAGTAAAGACTTTCCGATAAACAGTGGGATTATTCTAAAGGAAAGAACCAGATTTAATTATACTACTCCTGAAGCCCTAGGTATGAATAATGCATTTTTTCATCAAATAGATACTATTATTGAAAGTTGTATTAAAGATTCTGTTTTTCCTGGATGTCAAATTTTTGCGGCAAAAGACGGACATGTATTTTTTCAAAAATCATACGGTCACCACACTTATAATGAAAAAATAGCCGTTACAAACTCTGATATTTATGATCTAGCATCCATTACTAAAATAGCAAGCTCTACAGCTGCTCTAATGAAATTAGAATCTGAGCAAAAAATTAATGTCGACTCTACTTTACACACTTATTTAAGTGACTTAGTAGATACCACAGCATATAAAAACACCAAACTAGTAGAAATGCTTACCCATCAAGCAGGTTTTACTCCTTGGATTCCTTTTTACATCAAAACCACCAAATATAAAAAGCCTTTACCTGAATTGTATAATAAAACTAAAACTGCCAAGTACTCTGAAAGAGTCGCTGAGAACTTATACGCTGTTCCTAGTTTAAGAGATACTATTTTCAAACGAATTCTAAACAAAGAAATCTCTGCAAGAAAAAAGTATAAATACAGTGATATTGGTTATTATTTTATCAATGAGATTATTGCACGTCAAACACAAATGAGACAAGATAAATACGTAAACACTTCTTTTTACGCTCCTTTAGGACTAGGTAATATCGGTTATAAACCAAGAGATAAATGGGAGTTGAATCGTATAGTCCCAACAGAAAAAGATAATTATTTCAGACACCAATTAATCCATGGAGATGTACATGATCAAGGTGCAGCAATGTTAGATGGGGTTTGTGGCCATGCTGGTCTTTTTGCTAATGCCAATGATTTAGCTGTTATGATGCAATTATTTATGCAGTACGGCACGTATGGTGGTGAACGTTATTTCAATCAAGCAGTTGTAAAAAAATACACCTCTTCACCTTATTATATTGCTAATAAAAATAGAAGAGGTATTGGTTTTGACAAACCTGTACGCGGTGGCGGAAGCGGCCCAACTTGTAGCAAATGTACTTCCAACAAAAGCTTTGGTCACTCAGGCTTTACTGGAACAGTTACCTGGGCTGACCCTGACAATGGTTTAGTATATGTATTTCTATCAAATAGAGTTTATCCTGATGCTACCAATAGAAAAATTATCAAAACAAGTGTACGAACAAGAGTACAACAATTGTTGTATGATGCTGTAAACTCAATAAAAGAATAAAGATTTATTGCTTTTTCTTTTTATTTTTTCTAGCTTTAATAATTATTATAACGGTTATAAAAATTGGCATAACAACCAAAAAACCAAGTGTAAATAATGAAGTTGTCTTAACTGCTGAAGATAATAAAAATGTCATAATAAGATCTATTTTGTTTAATGTCATAAAATTATCAATTAAGTAGTTTAAGATTTAAAATGATAATCATATAAAAAACTGACATGGGTCATAAATCAACTAAAACTATGAAGGCTATTCTAACATTTACCTTATCTCTTTTTATTGGACAAACCATTTCTTTTGCACAAGCAGAAATGGAGGTTATGGAACAAGAACATAAAGCAGAGGTCTTTTTAGAGCAAAACTTAATGGATTTCAATGCTAAATACCATTCTGCATTTATTGCTGCTTATCAAAAGTTTGAAAGTATCTTAGGTGAGAAAGAACAACAAAAAGACTACATCCAATATCAAACTAAGATTGATTTCAACGCTGGAAAGAATGAAACAATTCGTTCGAATGACCAAAGTTCTTTCTTTGTTGTCAATTTTGATTGTCAACAAGATGAGCTGATTGCCAGAGCAATGTACAACGATATTATTAAACGTATTTTAACAGTCTCACCTAAAGGTTTTACAAAATCATCAGCTAAACTTAATGGCAATGATATTACAACCATCAAATTCAATCCAAAAGAAACTGACAAATCTGCTCACCAACCTATCACTGAGGTTATATTAGACTATGAAAATTTAACGATCTCTATTCACCTTACTGCTCCAACCCAACAGTAAATGGAACAATCTAAAGAGGAGTTTTTATCCATTATTCGTAACGAAATTCAATCTATTTTTGAAGGAGAAGGATCTGGACACGATTGGTGGCATATTTATAGAGTGACTGAAACGGCAAAATCAATCGCTCGACAAGAACAAGCCAATATTTTCTTAGTTGAATTAGCTGCCCTACTCCATGACCTGGGTGATCATAAACTATTTGATGATTCACAAGAGAAATTAATAGGTGAATTATTGCAAAAACACCATTGCCCGAACAATCTTATAACAGAAGTATTAAACATTGTAAAGTCAGTTTCGTACAAAGGGGCCCATGTTAAAACGACTCCCTTAACACTTGAAGGTAAAATAGTACAAGACGCTGACCGCCTAGATGCTATAGGAGCTATTGGTATAGCAAGAGCTTTTGCATATGGAGGTCATCACAATCGACTGATGTATCACCCTGAACAAACTCCTGAATTACACGATAATTTTGAAAGCTATAAAAATAGTAAAGGCCATACCATTAACCATTTTTATGAGAAGCTACTTTTGTTAAAAGACAGAATGCAAACACAAACAGGAAAAGAATTAGCAAAAAAAAGACACCAATATATGGAGTCTTTTTTACAACAGTTTTACTTAGAGTGGAATGGGCAATTAGATTCAATCTAAAAAACTGGTCAGTGGGCTACTTGCTTTGGCTACAATATTTTGAGCTCCTAACTTCGCTTCGTAAGCCATTCTCCCAGCTTCAACAGCCATTTGAAAAGCTTTTGCCATTTGAACGGGATTATCCGATACTGCAATAGCTGTATTGACCAACACTGCATCGGCTCCAATTTCCATAGCATAGGCAGCATGAGATGGAGCCCCTATTCCTGCATCAACCACTACAGGAACTTTTGCTTGATCTATAATAATCTTTAAAAAATCAGCCGTCAATAATCCTTTATTACTTCCAATTGGAGAACCTAAAGGCATCACTGCAGCAGTTCCTACCTCTTCTAAACGCTTACATAAAACTGGATCAGCATGAATATAAGGCATCACAATAAAACCTTTTTTAACAAGCTCTTCAGTAGCTATCAATGTCTCAACAGGATCGGGCATTAAATATTTAGGATCTGGATGTATTTCTAGCTTAATAAAATTCGTTTCTAATGCTTCACGTGCTAATTCAGCAGCAAAAACAGCTTCTTTAGCATTTCTTACTCCAGAAGTATTCGGTAAAAGATTAATGCGTTCATGCTTCAAATGATTTAAAATGGAATCTTGTTCATTTTTCAATTCCACTCTTTTTAAAGCAACAGTTACTAACTCAGATTTTGAAGCTAAGAGTGCCTCTTCCATCACCTCAACAGAACTAAACTTTCCTGTACCTGTAAATAACCTTGAGTTAAAAACTTGATCTCCTATTTTTAAATGCTGCTCCATAACAATTGTATTCTAATACTTTTCACTAAAAAACCCGTTTAAATATTAAACGGGTTTTCAAAATTAAGATATAAATTCTTTATAATTATTTAGATTCCAAAAATTTATTCAAATCTTCTTTTGTTGAACTAAAATCAAAGTCTTTATTTACTAAGTAATAGTTATCTACATCATAAGTTCTACTATAAGCATATTTAGCAAATTCTAACTTTTTATCCTCAAAATCAAACACAGACATGATATCTCTAACTTGGCTAACTGTTATACATCTATTTTTTATTGCTTGTTTAGCAACATTCATTTTATCATCTGAAAAACTCTCATCTTCTATTGAGCTTTTAATGGATTGAACACTTGATTCTGGTATAGGACATCCTACCCCCCCTGTATAGCCACTTACATATACAACCGAACTCGTCATAGTTCCATCTGCTTGTGTATTAGAAGCTCCATAATCTACTCCAGAAGTAGAGGTAGTTGTAGTGGTCGTAGTGGTTGTAGTAGATGTAGATGAATAATCAGCACCATTGCTTGTAGATGTTGTCTCAATAGTTCCTGTTTCATTGACATTAACATTCATATTAACACCAAACCCTCCTATATTCATTCCTACACTTACATTTTCTGATTGTGTAGTAGCAGGAACCGTTGTAGTAGTTGAAACTGCAGGAGAGGTATTGGTATTGGTTGTGGTAACGACTTGTTCAGTAACTGTAACTGTTTGTTCAACAGGTTGTACAGGCTCAGGTTGAATTTCAGTTGTATGGTATACAATTACTGATTGATCTGCATTTTCAACAGCATTTTCAATTGCAACTTCCCCAAAGAACCTTAGCTTATACCCTTTTTTAGTATTTACAATTCTCATGGTAACCTCTTTCCCCATTGACTCATACCAAATTGTTTTATTTAAATCAGGCGTACCATCTTGGAAAACAACCTTAATGCTTGCATTAGGATTAGTTAAACCGGTTATTTTAACATTAGTTTGCGGTTCTGCATTTTGTTTAATTCCATTTACAATTGCATAAAAAGGTTTAGGATCTTCTGCAAAAATGACTAAATTACTTGTTTTTTGTGCTAGTGCACCTAATGTTGACGAGGTTATTAATAACGCGGTGAATAATAATTGTTTCATGATATTGGTTTTATAAAGTTGACATTACTAAAACTATGCCAACTTATCGTCCACAAAAAAACAAAAATCATAAAACTAAACCAAATATTACTTAAGATAATAGTCAGTTGTATAGAAGATGTTAAGAGTGTCAAACAATTTGTTAAGCCAATGTTAACTCTAAATTTTTCTCTTTAACAAGTTTTCTTAAATTAATTAAAGCATAACGCATTCTTCCCAATGCTGTATTAATAGAAATATCTTTAGCTTCTGCAATATCTTTAAAGCTCATTCCCATAAAATGCCTCATTTTTACAATTTCCAATTGATCTTCAGGCAACAACTCTACTAAATCTCTAACATCTTGAAAAACTTGCTCCAACACCATATCATCTTCTATGGTTCCCTCCTCTAAATTTAAGATATCAAAAATATTAAAATCCTCATCCTCTTTAGGTTTTCTTTGGGCTACAAAAGTCATTTTGGAAGATTTTCGGAAATGATCGATAATTAAATTATGTGTAATTCTCATGACCCAAGGCAAAAACTTCCCCTCATCATTATATTTTCCTTTCTTAAGTGTTAGAATAACTTTTGTAAATGCATCTTGAAAGATGTCATTTGCCAATTCATCATTTTTCACCATCATTAAGATATATGAAAAAACTCTACTTTGATGACGGGTTAATAAAACTTCAAAAGCTTTTTCATCTCCTTGAATATACTTTGAAACGAGTTCAGCGTCGCTTATTTTTGTTAATAGCATAATAATACCTCTTTTTAAGTAAAAAATTTATTTTAATCAATAAATGTTGTTAAAGTAGATATTATTCTATAAGCGTAATTTTTAAGATTTGTGTTTGAGAAACCTATTAAATTTTAAATGGTTGCCTCCTTTTAATATTTTTTTTAGCGGGACAAATATATGTATTTTTTCCGACTATCAAATTTATACTTAATAAATTGATTTTTAGTTAAGAAAAGTTGACGTTCATATCCTTTTATAGTTTAAACAAACCATAATTAATGTTAACATTTTCAAAACATGAAATCAACATACTATATATATTCCCAAAAGATTTGTAATTTTGTGAGATTACGATAATAGAGAATTAAAGAATAAAATGGAATTAAAAGAGGTGTTAGAGAGATATGAACCTGTTATTGGTTTAGAAATTCATGCTCAATTAAATACAAAAAGTAAGGCTTACAGTAATGATATTAATGAATTTGGAGCAATCCCAAACACCAATATAAGTCCTACAAGCTTAGGTCATCCTGGTACGCTTCCTGTTTTTAACGAGAATACATTAAAATATGCGGTCAGATTAGGGCTTGCATGTCATTCTAATATTACTCGTGATATGCATTTTGATAGAAAAAATTATTTCTATGCTGATTTACCTAAAGGCTACCAAATTACACAAGATAAAACTCCTATCTGTCGAGGTGGTGCCATTATGATTAAAGGTGATGATGGTAATGAAAAAGCTATTGAGCTAACTAGAATTCACATGGAAGAAGATTCTGGAAAGAGTACACATGACATGGATCCATTTGACACGTTAATTGACTTAAACAGAGCCGGAGTACCATTGGTAGAAATAGTTACTGAACCAGTGATTAAGTCTGCCAACGAAGCCTATAATTACCTTACAGAAGTTAGAAAACTCTTACGTTACTTAGAAATTTGTGATGGGAATATGGAAGAGGGAAGTATGCGATGTGATGTGAACATTTCTATTATGCCAAGAGGTTCTAAACAATTTGGACAACGTGTAGAAGTAAAAAACATGAACTCTATGCGTAATGTTGCCAAAGCCATTGAATTTGAAATTGTTAGGCATGCTGAACTGATTGAGAAAGGAGAACCAATTGTACAAGAAACAAGAAATTATGACGCTACGTCAAATTCAACTGTAGGTATGCGTAAAAAAGAAGATGCGCATGACTATAGATATTTTCCTGAACCAGATTTGACACCTCTTCACGTTACTCAAGCATATATAGACCAACAAAAAGAGGCCTTGCCTCCCCTACCTAATGACTTATTTAAAAAGTATCAAAAAGAATTAGGTTTATCTGAATATGACGCTACTAACCTAACAGAAAATAAAGGTATAGCACTTTATTTTGAAGATCTAATTCAAAAGACAAGTAATTATAAATCGGCTGCCAACTGGATGATGGGAAGCATAAAATCTTACTTGAATCAAAATGCTTTAACGATAGCTTCTTTTCCGATAAGTGTCGACAAAATTGCAGCGTTAATTAACATTATTGATGAGGGAAAAATAAGTAACTCTGTTGCCTCACAAAAAGTATTTCCTAAACTGTTAGAAACTCCAAATATATCCCCACTAACCATTGCAAAAGAAAACAATTGGATTACTCAAAGTGACTCTAATACTCTAGAAGACATTGTGTTAACGATATTTAAAGAGAATCCAGCTGAAACTGAACGTTTTAAAAATGGAGAGAAGAAATTAACTGGCTTTTTTATGGGAAAAATAATGAAAGCAACTAAAGGAGCTGCCGACCCAAAAACGACCAATCAAATATTGAATCAAGTGATTCAAAAACTTTAATATAGCATCGCATGAAATTTTTTAAATACACTATTCTTTCAACTCTACTAACAGTTTCTTTAGGTTCTTGTTCAGAAGAACCAAAAGAAGAAAGTCAACCAGTACAAACAACTGATTCGAAAGAAAACATAACATTTGAAAATGCTGTTAGCACAACACCAGAAAACCCTAATGCTACTCACTTTTCTATTCAAGGAACGTTAGCTGAAGGAAAAGATCAAAAGCTATTCCTATACTTTTTTTCTGGTCAACAGCCATCTATTATTGATAGTACTGTGATTCAAGCAGATCACACTTTTAAATTAGAAGGAAAAGGAGAAGGTTATCAGTTTTATGGAGTAGGATCATCTCCCAAAAAACTAAAATTACTTCTATTAAACAGCACAGAACAGGTTACATTATCTGGCGATTACAACCTTATTTCTAAAGCTGACATTGACGGCTCTGCTGATTCTAAAATATTGGATAACTATACTAACCAAAAGCAAGAGTTTTATACCAAAATGCAAGAATTACAAAATAAAATTCAGTCCTTTCCTCAAAATACCAACAGTCCAGAAAGGAATGCGCTTTTAAAAGAATCAGAAGCTTTAACTATTGAATTCACCAAATTTGTAACCAACTTTATTGACCAAAATATTGAATCTCCTGCTATACTTTCTACTACTGGAGACCTTTTTGATCCTAATAGCCAAATGGTCTATCTAAAAAAAATAGAAAACACATTGGCTAAAACAATGAACAATTCTATTTACCATAATTCATTAAAAGCCAACATTGCTAAGCTCCAACAACAAATGACCATGCAACAACCTAAACAAAATGGCAACGCTCAGGTTGGAATGCAAGCGCAAGAATTAAATTTCCCATCTCCTTCTGGTGAAAAAATCGCTTTGAGCAGTTTAAGAGGAAAAGTAGTTCTTATCGACTTTTGGGCCTCATGGTGTAAACCTTGTAGAATGGAAAATCCCAATGTTGTTAGACTTTATAATGAATATAAAGATAAAGGCTTTACTGTATATAGTGTTTCTTTGGATAAGGATAAAGGAAGATGGGAAAATGCAATCAAACAAGACGGTCTGGTATGGCCAAATCATGTGAGTGATTTGAAAGGTTGGCAATCCGCTGCTTCTGCATTGTATGGTGTTAACGGCATTCCATATACTGTATTAATCGATAAAGATGGTAAGGTAATTGCTACAAGTCTGAGGGGAATTCAATTAGAACAAAAACTTAAAGAAATCTTAGGCTAAAACAACCAAAATATGAAAAACTTACTATTTATATCTTCACTATTCTTAGGTAGTCTTTCGATCATCGCGCAAAAAGATGGAAGAAAAAACATTAAAATGTCTGGGAAGATCGCTGAAGCCCAAGGGAAGACAATATTTATCAACAGTTTTAAAAACAACAAAATGGTTCCGCTAGATTCAGCAACCATTAATAAAAAAGGAAAATTTAAACTTCAATTTTCAGTTCCTGCTGATAAAGCATTTTATAGTTTATCGTTCACTCCTAAAAATTATGCCTTATTAATTTTAGACAGTGCTTCTACTTCCTCTAAAATAACTTTTAATTCTCCTTCTACTACCATTACCAAAGATTACGAAATTACTGGTTCGAAAGAATCTGAAGACATCCTTAAATTTACAACTATTGTAAATAATTTTCAAGGTGAATTAAATCAATTAAAAGCTGCTTATGAACATCCTGATTCAGCAAAAATTGGACAACTAAAACAACAAGAACTATATCAAGGTTTTACTCAAAAAAGAAACGCTTTTGTAACACAACACTCCAACTCTTTAGCCTTGCTAATAACAACAGCATACTTCAATCCACAAACGGAGTTGGATTGGTATAAAAAAATTGAAAAAAGTTTAGCGGCAAGTGTCCCTAATTCTAATTATCATTTATCAATTAAAGCACAAATACAACAAATAGAAGCGGCAAAAAAAGCTAACAATAAACCTCAAAGGATTCAACAAGATCCTAATATTGGTCAACAATTTTCTGAATTAAACTTTCCTAATCCAGAAGGGGAGATTATGACAATGGAAGCCTTAAAAGGAAACTATGTTTTAGTTGATTTTTGGGCCTCTTGGTGTAAACCTTGTAGAATGGAAAACCCTAACGTTGTAAAGCTTTATAATAAATACAAAGACAAAGGGTTTACTGTATATAGTGTTTCTCTTGATACTGACAAGAATAGATGGAAAAATGCCATTCAACAAGACCAATTGACTTGGCCCAACCATGTTAGTGACTTAAAAGGTTGGAGAACACAAGCGACGAAAACATATCAATTCAGAGGGATTCCTTATACCATGTTGGTAGACCCTAAAGGGACTATTATTGCAACCAAATTAAGAGGACATCAATTAGAACAACAATTAGAAGCAATTTTTGGGGATTAATGACCTATAATCAGGTATTAGAAAAATTAAAACACTTTTGTGCCTATCAAGAACGTTGTCAAGACGAGGTTCTACAAAAACTATGGACCTATCATCTAGACGAAGAGGAGCGTTTAAATATTATTGCTCAATTAATTTCTGAAAACTACCTCAATGAAGAACGCTTTGCTATTGCATTTTCAGAAGGAAAATTTAGAATAAAAAAATGGGGGAAAAATAAAATCAAAATGAAACTTAAAGAAAAAAAAGTTTCCTCCTACTGTATCCAAAAAGGACTAAACGCTATAGAAGATGAAGAGTACACTTCTGTTCTACAAAACCTTGTCTCCAATAAATATGCTACTGTAAAAGCACCTACCCTATATCAAAAAAAACAAAAAGTCGCAGTATACTGCTATCAAAAAGGATATGAGTCTGATTTGATTTGGGAGCTCATCAATCAGTTGATCCAAGAATAATTTATAACTTTAAAGTCAAAACCACACACTATGATAAAAGACGCTTATATAATAGATGCAATAAGAACTCCAATAGGAAATTTTGGAGGAACTCTTTCTACTGTAAGACCCGATGATTTAGGAGCTTTAGTGATGAAAGAACTAATGAATAGAAATCCTACTTTAAACCCATCTGAAATAGAAGACGTATTATTTGGATGTGCCAACCAAGCAGGAGAAGACAACAGAAATGTTGCTAGAATGTCTTCATTATTGGCCGGACTTCCTCATACTTTAGGAGGTGAAACAGTGAACCGACTTTGTGCTTCTGGAATGGCTTCTACAATTAATGCCAGTAGAGCAATTAAAATAGGAGATGGTGATCTCTATATTTCTGGTGGAGTTGAAAATATGACAAGAGGTCCATGGGTAATCTCTAAGGTTTCTAAACCTTTTGGACGAGATGCTCAAATGCATGATTCAAGCTTTGGATGGCGTTTTATCAATCCAAAGATGAAAGAATTATATGGAGTCGATGGAATGGGGCAAACTGCAGAAAACCTTGTTGACTTGTATAAAATAAGTAGAGAAGATCAAGATCAATTTGCTTACTGGAGTCAAATGAAAGCAACTAAAGCGCAAGAAAATGGAATATTAGCAGAAGAAATCGTACCTGTTATCATCCCTCAAAGAAAAAAAGACGACATCATCTTTGACAAAGATGAGTTCATCAGACCAACAACTACAGTTGAAATATTAGGTAAATTGAGACCCGCCTTTAGAAAAGAAGGAGGAAGTGTAACAGCTGGTAATTCTTCTGGATTAAATGATGGTGCTGGCGCTATTTTAGTAGCATCTGAAGAAGCCGCTAAAAGAAACGGTCTAACTCCTAAAGCAAGAATTGTGTCATCTGCCATTGCCGGTGTTGAACCAAGGATAATGGGAATTGGGCCAGTTTATGCGAGTGAAAAAGCCTTAAAAAGAGCTGGGTTAACTCTAAATGATATGGATATTATCGAAATTAACGAAGCCTTTGCTGCTCAAAGTCTAGCTTGCACAAGAGAAATGGGATTAGCTGATAATGATCCTAGAATAAACCCCAATGGAGGTGCAATTGCTATTGGACACCCCTTGGGTATGACAGGTTCCAGAATCTTACAAACCGCAATGTTAGAACTACACCGAACCAATAAAAAATATGCCTTAGTAACCATGTGTATTGGTGTTGGGCAAGGATATGCAACAATTATTGAAAGAGTATAAAATAAATGGAAGAGTTTGTAACTAGACCAATTAGAGAAACTGAATTAAGGTTAATTCAGTTTCTCTTAAAACATATTAATGCTGATTTAAATCGCTTTCCTATTAGTAATACTGTATATGAATATGAAGGCGGTAAAATGGGGAGCATTAATTTAGTCAACCCTAACCAAGGAGAATACAAAGGAGACATTGCCATCGCTCAATACACTGATAGTGATGGCGTTATTGTTATGATTACCTTAACGATAGACCATAACAATCAATTATTAGATTTAGATTTTTGGAAAGTAAATTTTGAAAAACTAATCACTTATCCTACTCCTGATGATTTAATTTTTGAAAATTTTAAAGACATTAAATAGTTAATACATGATTTTGTCGAAAAAATAACACTTTTTAAATAAAAAAGTTGTTGTTAGTTTTATATATAGATTAGATTCCTTAATTTTCGTACTTAATTATTTGAAAATGAAATCTATATACCTACTATCTTTTCTAATTCTTAGCTCATTATATTCTATAGCCCAAAACGTTGGAATTAACCAAGCTAACCCTACGAACTCACTACATATATCTCCTGTTAATCTTGGAGATAACCCCTTACGTATTGATGGCGTGCAAACATACGCAGTTGGAGATACTTCACTCCTAATGATTAATAC
>JAOASC010000029.1 GCA_025210295.1 Flavobacteriales bacterium
AGCGCTTGCTGCATAGTTCTAAACACCTGCTTATTTGTTCCTTGAATTTTGGAACTTACAACCTGAATATTACATTGCAATTCGGATGTTTGCTGCGTAGCAAATGCCGATGTTGAGACAAAGAGAAAAAGTAAAAAAGTAATAAAGTTTCGCATGATTACATTTCTATTGTTTGAATCTAAAGTTATAAATTAAAACGAAAGAGAAAGTAATTTATTCTTCATAAAGTGAAATCAATTCTTCAACAATATCTTTTGCAACTTCAACTTTTGGCTTTAAATCGTATTTTTTAAGCTCTCCATTCTTATTGATAATCGTAATCTTATTAGTGTCGTGTTGAAATCCAGCTCCTTTATCGTTTAAAGAATTTAATACGATAAAATCTAGATTTTTTCGCTCAAGCTTCGATTGTGCATTTTTTTGCTCATCATTGGTTTCTAAAGCAAAACCAACCATAAACTGCTCTGAAGTTTTCATTTGCCCTAAGGATGCGGCAATATCTTTTGTTGGAGTAAGTTCTATCGTATAATTTTCTTTCCCTCTTTTTACTTTTTTGTCCTCTTTTAGAACAGGGGTAAAATCAGCAACAGCAGCAGCCATAATTGCTCCATCACATTTTGGGAAATTTTCAACTGATGCTTCATACATATCTTGAGCAGACATTACATCAATTCTATCGATCAAAGGATGATCTATTTTTAAACTAGTGGGGCCACTAATCAAGGTAACATTTGCGCCATTCTCTGCCAATTCTTCAGCAATGGCAAATCCCATTTTTCCTGACGAAAAGTTACCAATAAAACGCACCGGATCAATTTTCTCATAAGTTGGTCCGGTGGTAATTAATATTTTCTTATTGCTTAGCTTTTTTTTTTATCCGCAAAAAACTCCTTCAACTTTTCAACAATAGCTTCCGGTTCTTCCATACGTCCTTTGCCATACAAACCACTTGCTAACTCTCCGCTTGATGGTTCAATAAAACAATCTCCATAAGAACGTAAAATATCCATATTACGTAATGTTGCCGGATGTTTAAACATATCTAAATCCATAGCTGGAGCATGAACTACAGGACATTTAGCTGACAAATATGTTGTCAACAATAAATTATCACAAATTCCATGAGCCATCTTAGCCATAGTGTTTGCTGTTGTTGGAGCAACTAATAAAACATCAGCCCAAATTCCCAAATCAACGTGACTATTCCACTCTCCGTCATCATGCTTAAAAAAATCTGACAGAACTGTATTTTTAGAAAGAGTAGCCATTGTTACAGGTGAAATAAACTCTTTAGCAAGAGGTGTCATAATCACCTTTACAGTTGCACCTTCTTTCACTAATAATCGAACTAAAGAAGCCGCTTTATATGCAGCAATACTTGCTGTAACTCCTAATATAATGTTCTTCCCTCTTAACATAACAATTTTAATTAAAATAAAAAAGTTCCCTTATTCAGGGAACTTGAACTTTATCAAAAACTACTCTTGTGTTTTGTTCTCTTTGGCTGGATTGCGATAGTAAATATCACCATTGATAAACTCCTCAACGGCAATCAATGTTGGCTTAGGCAATCTCTCATAATATTTTGAGATTTCAATCTGCTCACGATTTTCAAAAACCTCTTCCAAGTTATCTGTATAAGATGCAAACTCTTGCAATTTCTTATTCAGTTCACTCTTCAACTCAACAGCAATCTGATTAGATCTCTTGGCCATAATCATTACAGATTCGTAAACATTACCCACCTCTTTGGTCATTTCAGTCATGTTACGGGTAATCGTAGAACTCGCTGCATTTGTCTTTTTGTAATCCATACTGTCTAAGAATTAGATCTATTTTAATTATTCGTATTAAACTTGCCTAAATATGCTTCTATATCTTCAAGCATTTTTTCTGCACGCCTTGCATATTTACTCTCTGGATATTCGTCAACAAAAGAATAGTATTCTTCTTTTGCATCATTATATCTCTCTCTCTTTTTTCCAGAAACACTCTTAAAAGCAAGCTGATGTTTTGATTCTAATAACATAAACATCAACTCTTCTCTATGAGATGATCCTGGATAATCTTTCAAACTATTCTGCAATGCAATAATCGCAGAAGGAAATTTCTCTCTGTCGTAATAATTACGAGCACTCAAATATGATTTATAAACTAACTTATCTTGAAGTTCATCAATGTAATCATTACACTTCGAAACTCGAGTTGAGTTAGGATAACGGTTGATATACAACTGGAATGCATCAATAGCATTTTGCGTTGGCGTTTGATCCATTCGCGGCTTTGGTGATTCCTTATAATAACAATATGCACTCATATATAAGCACTCTTCAGCATATGGACTATCTGGATAAGTCTTTAAAAACTGTCTAAAGTGATATCCTGCTAAATCATGCATTTCCTGTCCGTAAGAGCAATACGATATGTAATAACTAATTGTTTCAGCCTTACTTGTTCCTCTATAAATTGGTAATAGATTTTCAAAGAGAGTGGCTGCTTTTGCGTATTCTTCTTTGTTGTAATACTCTACTGCTTTCTTGTATTTTAACTTTTTATCAGGATTTTTCAATAGCTTTTGATAGTCGCTACAACCTGTCAATATAAATACAAAAAGCACGAATAGGAAAATGATTCTCTTCATAAACTTGCTACTATATTTTTTTGCATTGTGCAAAGATATAGTTTTCATCTGAATTATAGAATACTTTCGCGTTATATTATACAAATCTTTATAATTTATTGGTTTAATTTTAAAAAAGATTACTTTTGCACAATTAGAAAGAATATAACTCAAAAAAGCATAAATCGTGGATATTTTTGACAAAATTAAAACCCAAAAAGGGAATATTGGACAATATGCAAAACAAGCTCATGGTTATTTCGCTTTCCCTAAATTAGAAGGAGAAATCAATTCAAGAATGAAATTCCGTGGAAAAGAAGTTCTTACTTGGAGTTTGAATAACTATATTGGATTAGCAAATCACCCAGAAATTAGAAAAACTGATGCTGAAGCAGCAGAAAAATGGGGATTAGCTTACCCTATGGGAGCTCGTATGATGTCAGGTCAAACTAGTTTGCATGAAGAATTGGAATCAAAGTTAGCTGAGTTTGTAGGAAAGCCAGATGCATTCTTATTAAACTTCGGTTACCAAGGAATGGTTTCTATTATTGATGCATTAGTTGGTCGTCACGATGTGATTGTTTACGATTCAGAATCTCACGCTTGTATCATGGATGGTTTGAGATTACACCCAGGAAAACGTTTCGTTTACCCTCACAACGATATGGATAACCTTCGCAAAGAATTAGAGCGTGCTACCAAGTGGACTGAAAAAACAGGTGGTGGTATTCTTGTAATTACTGAAGGTGTATTCGGTATGGCTGGTGACTTAGGTAAATTGGATGAAATCTGTGCTATGAAAGATGATTTCAATTTCCGTTTGTTAGTTGACGATGCTCACGGATTTGGTGTAATGGGTAAAAACGGTGCTGGTGCAATCGAACATTTCGGTGTAGAAGATAAAGTAGATTTACACTTCTCTACTTTTGCAAAAGCAATGGCTGGTATCGGTGCATTCATCGCTTGTAGCGAAGAGGTAGGAACTTACCTACGTTACACAATGAGATCTCAAATTTTTGCTAAATCTCTTCCAATGCCAATCGTTGAAGGTTCATTGAAACGTTTAGAGATGTTGAAAACTATGCCTGAATTGCGCGAACAACTTTGGTCTGTTGCAAACGGACTTCAGCAAGGTTTGAAAGATGCAGGTTTAGATATTGGTGTAACTGAATCTCCTGTAACTCCTGTTTACCTTTCTGGTTCAGTAGCTGAAGGAACTCAGGTAACTATGGATTTACGTGAAAACTATAACATTTTCTGTTCTATCGTGGTTTACCCTGTAATTCCTAAAGGACAATTGTTACTTCGTTTAATTCCAACTGCAATGCACACTTTAGAAGATGTGGAATACACAGTAAACGCATTTAAAGATGTTGCACAAAAGTTAAAAGACGGAAAATACAGCAACGAAAAATTTGCTGATATCTTCAATCAGTAATATAAGATATTTCATAAAAAAAACGACATTCAATTTTGAGTGTCGTTTTTTTTTATAGCTACAAGTCTCAAGCTACAAGTTTTTCTTGAAGCTTATTTTTTATTCTCTTTCTGCCAAAAATCGTTCTGCGTCCATAGCTGCCATACAACCTGAACCTGCTGAAGTAATAGCCTGACGATAATGTGGATCTTTTAAATCTCCACAAGCAAAAACTCCATCAACATTTGTTTTTGTTGTATCTGGCTCTGTCAATACATATCCTTGATCATCTGTTTTTAAATAATCTTTAAACACATTTGAATTTGGTGTATGACCAATTGCGACAAAAAATCCATCAATCTTAATATCCACTTCTTCTTCGTCACTTTCTCCTTGTCTCTTAATCAACTTTGCGCCTTCTACTACTCCATCTCCATAAAGCTCTTTTGTATTGTGCTCAAATAAAATTTCAATATTTTCAGTTTTAAAAACACGATCTTGCATTGCTTTAGAAGCTCGCATAAATGATTTTCGTACCACCAAATATACTTTATTACACATACTTGCCAGGTAAGTTGCCTCTTCGGCAGCAGTATCACCACCTCCTACTACAGCAACATCTTTTCCTCTGTAGAAAAATCCATCGCAAGTTGCACAAGCTGAAACACCAGAACCTTTATACTTTTCTTCTGTTTCAAATCCTAAATATTTAGCAGTAGCTCCCGTAGCAAGAATCACCGATTCTGCTTCAATCACTTTCTTCTCATCAACCACCACTTTGTGTGGATAAACCGAAAAATCAACCGATGTAACCAAACCCCAACGACAATCTGTTCCAAAACGCTCTGCTTGCTTTTTCAAATCCTCCATCATTGCTGGACCTGTTACTCCTGCTGGGTATCCTGGAAAATTATCTACCTCAGTAGTTGTTGTCAACTGCCCACCTGGCTGTAAACCTTCAATTACTACAGGATTTAAATTTGCACGTGCTGCATAAATTGCTGCAGTATAACCTGCAGGTCCAGATCCCACAATTAAGCATTTTACTTTCTCAACATCTTCGTTAGGCTTACTTGAGTTCGTTTCGTTTAGGTTCATCGATTTAAATTCCATTTATTGTATTTTTAATTGTTCTTGTTCTAAATAAGATTTTGTATAACAAATTTACAAAATATAGATAAGTATACATCTATATTATCTATTGAAAAAATTAATTAGCTATTAGATAAAATCGAATCTCAAGGAAAATGAGAGCTCAACAAGAGCTTCAACAATCACTTTTATTGGGAAGGAAAATACGATGCTATTTCATCAATCAAATACTGTTCTGAATTTTCTTTTCTCTACAATTGTATAGGAGTCATTAGCCAAAGACCATGTTTTATTTATCATTTTCAGATGCTTTAAAGCCTTCTGCGCTGCTTTTTCATACGATTTAGAACTAGCTCCCAGTGCATAGTAAACAATTAACTTCTTCCAAATCACATTACTTGTACGAATCACAACATAATATCCTTTTTTTAAGCGATGCCCACACCTCCTCCCACCATCAAGTACTCTTATTTCATATCCTTCTTCTTCCGGATAATAGGCTCGTAAAAACTTAGCTGCGCTTTCTTGGGCATTCGAATTCGCCTCAACTCTATACGACATTGTTTGCCAATTGTCTTTCGCCACCGCAATAGCAATCTGTCCTTCAACTTTAAAAGAACAAATAATAAACAAGATAAAAACAATAAAATAAGCTTTGCTTGACATCATGTATTGATTTTATAAAAGATAGTCACCAAATTTAAATGAATTTTTACAATCCCATTTAATTACAATGCTTATTCGTAAAAATTAAGCTTGTAAGATACCCCATAGATAACAAAAGGATTAAAAAGAAAAAAGCTGAAGTTCATCCTCCAACTTTACAATATTATTTTAAAATAGTTTATTTTTTTTTGCAATCGAAACAGTTCTATCTCTAGAACTCTCTCCAAATCAATCAATCCCCATAATTAGCTCCTTGTAGTCTGGTTCTCCCAAAAAAATCGGAACAGGCTGTCAACATCGGTTTCATGTTGGGCAATTCCTGCCACGGGAACACTTAGTTGTTGTGCTTTGTTGTTTTTTCTTGTAAGCAAATATTATCATCCAAATTATAAATATATCTGCTGCCAGAAATATGATTAAACCAAACTTGTCTGTCTCTCTAGATTCCTTAAATTCCAATAGATTTTTGTTTCCAATTCTAACTGCATAGATGTGGTATGTTAAATCTTTATTGGAGTTAAAGTCATTTGCGTCATACGAGATTGTTAACCTTCTATTGATTACATTATTTCTAGAAATATATTCGTAAACAAGCTTATGTCTTTCATGGATAGCAAAAGTCAAATCTGAAGAATCAATTTTTAGTCCATATGCATAATTATATCCAACAAATCTTTTAGGAATCTTAATAGTGTAAGATTTCACTTTCCGCAACAAAGGAGACCTTTTCAGCTATATAGGGGTATCCTTTCCTCTACACGAACTTAGCTGTCAGCTACAGCCAAATGGGCTTCCGCTACACAAGAATCGGTTTCCGCTACAGAGGGAAGTTCTTCCGCTACAATAAAGAATAGCATTTCTATGTAGCGGAAGTCCAATCCCGTGTAGCGGAAAAGCAAAGGCTTGTAGCTGAAATCGAAATTACTGTAGCGGAAAGATATTTTTTGTAGCTGATGGCGATTTTCTTGTTACGGATGGGAAGAATAAAAAAAAGGAAGCATTACTACTACCTTATTGATATGGCGGTGCGTGACGCTAAAGCCAGACAAGCTTATAAATAAAAAAGCCCCTGATTTCTCAGAGGCTTGAATATGTTTTTAAGACTTATCTTATTCGTACATTTTTGCTGCAAACAATATATCTGCAAAAGTTTTCCAATCAACATTTTCTGGAAGAGGCAAATTCATATTTTCATAATAACCTTCCATGTCTTCAATCCAACTTTCCATTCCTTCTAGAAAAGAATCTATAGTTGTATTTTCCCACGAGTCTTTATTGTTTCTAAAGTCTTGGATATATAAACTTAGAAAATTTAAAAAATCCTGTTTGCTTTTAATTTTATTAATTTCCTGATGCATATTTTCTAATGAATTATCATATTTGAACCACCACCTAATTTTAACTGAGGCTAGCGCGAGCTTTTCTAGCTCGTGCTCTGCGAATGCAGTCAAATGTAAGAATATTTAATTTTCATATAGAAATCCCACTCACAAATTAATGCAAGTGGGTTCTATTACAATTATAGTATTTTCCTTGAAAATAGGTACGAGTGAGAAACACTCGCACCAGCTGTTTGTGCATGCTTGGACTATCGAGGCGCTCACATCATCAACCTACTTGATCTATCTAAATTTTTTAAATGTGAATAAATACTCTTTATCTTTCTTAATTAATCTTAAGGTGTCAGAATGAGCTGGTTTACTGACAGAATCGCCATATTTTGCAAATATGGAAAATCTATAATCTTTATTGGTTAAAATTCTCCTAGGCCAAAAACCGTATCTTTTGCCATTGATGCTAAAATAAGTGGTACCAGCACTAGCAGTTACATCTTGGATTATACCATGAATACTGCTAGTGTAAAATTGTTTATATAACCTTTTGGCTTTTTTTCCTCCATTCACTTCAGATATAACTATGATACAAGCAAATATAACGACAACAATTATTGGAAATATTTTTTTCATAACTAAAAATTTTACTTAAAATCATAAATTACCCATGTATTACTAACTCCGGCTGCACCATTAATAGGAACAAGACCAGCAGGTAAACCAACTCCAACATCTATACTGTATCCAATTATTCCATGACCAGTTCTTGTTGGTGTATAAGATCCAGTAATCCCAACTTTTCCACCTTCTGTTGCGCCAAAAGATACCCAACCACTACCATCACCATCTTGTATTGATGTAGTTAGCATACCTCTTTTGATATCCTTAACACTACCCAAATAATAGGCACCTCCGATATTAAAAGTAGCATCAATAGAATATCCAACTCCTATAGCTTGAGTTGCAGTTAAAGCTGGGAAAAATGATGCGTCATTACCTCTGGTTATCCATTGTAGGTCTATACTAGTTGCTCCTCCCGTACCAAATACACCACTAAATCCAAAACCTACAGAAATAAAGTCAGGTATAACTGTTCTGGTTACAGGATGATTCCAAACAACACGTCCTAAATTTAAATTATCTGACCAATGAAAAGTTGAATTATTATTTCCTCCAATAATCCCATTACATTGAAGAGGTCCACATCCAACCATTGGAATTCTGGCTCTATTTAGCGGTCTGTAATTATAAGTTGGCCTATTGATATTAGCCAATTGAGTTGCTACAGAATTATTAGCACTTAATACTCCTCTGTTTATTCTTGCCAATTTGCCATTCCAATCCAATTGTTGTTCATTAAGCATTCCCTGAAAAGCAAAATCTCCTGTACTACTAGAAGTAATACCTATATTGCCTGAATGCAAACCATTTTGATCAGCCCAACGAGCAAATTGATTTCCTGCATCCCAAATCTCATCCCAACCTTTTTTAACCCAAGATGTAAACTTTCCTAACCAACTTTTTTGTCCAGTTGGGTCGATGTAAATGAAAGGATTATTCAAACAATATGCAAAAAACACCCCACCTGTAATTGGCAAGTGAGGTGGTGTTGGTTATTTTTTGAAATAGATACAAGCTAAAGACGCTTACACTGTCAATTAGCTCGGACTATCAGGGAGATGTATTAAATGTATACTTATATTTATTATTTGATTTAATAAGAATTAATGTATCACCATGTGCTTTTTTTATTATTGAATCGCCAACCTTAGCAAAACCTATGAATGGTTTTCCTTTATTATTTATTGATCTAATAGGATTACATACGTAGATAGTAGTATCACCTTTAATCATAAAAAATACTTGATGATATCTAATTCCTGTTTTAATGACAACTCCCTGAATATTTGTATTGTGAAAGATTTTTTCTAATTTTTTGCCCCTTTCTTTAGGAGGAAATATTTGCATCAATAAATATATTCCCAGAGTGATAATTAGAAGTATAAAACCAATTATTTTGAAATTGTTATTTGTCATTATTTTATTTATTTAGGACCAATAATACCATTGCAAATTAAAAAACCACACCCCACAGCAGTAATCCTTACTCTATTTAATGGTCGATAATTGTACTTTGGAGCTATCATTCCTACTAATTACACAGAAAATGAATTACTTGCATTAGTAATACCGCGACTTACACTAATAGCCTTGCCATTCCAATCCAATTGTTGTTCATTAAGCATTCCCTGAAAAGCAAAATCTCCTGTACTACTAGAAGTAATACCTATATTGCCTGAATGCAAACCATTTTGGTCAGCCC
>JAOASC010000030.1 GCA_025210295.1 Flavobacteriales bacterium
GCTTGTAAGTACTCATTATTGGCATTAATCTGAGTGGCTAAATGCTTGGATCCTGCTATACGGTTTAATAAATCATAACTGTACACCATGGTTTGTGGCACATCATTCTGCGTCATCAATGGTTTAATGGCAGTTGCCATGTGTGTGATGTTTCCGTTATAGAGGTTGTTTGTAGTCAAAGTTGTGTTATTATCGATTTCCGCTAGGAAGTTTGCCTCACTAAGGTAAGCATTTTGCACTTAAAAAAATTAATATTCAATTCATTTTTAACCTCCAATTATGAAAATCAAAATATAACAAAACACTAGCTTCTAGCATTTTTTGAGATTTACTAAAACAAATAGTTTTTCTAGATAAACGTTTAATATGAGTCCTCAATGTTAAATTCCCTCGTTCAATATGATTATTAGCATATCGATGGGTTTCATGAAGAAATGGTTTTACCAAATTAGGGTATGTACTTAATTTGTCTGTTATAATTTTTTGAGGGTTTTGAGCTTTTAACAAGTAAATCACTTTTCCTAAGTTTTCCTTTGTTCTTGAACCAAACACGACATTCATCACCTGATGTGTTTTTCTGTTGATAGCATAAGTAATCCAACTATAATTTGAAGGATGTTTTTTTCCAATAAATGTCCATAGCTCATCTACTTCGTAAACCTGATTATATTCTGAATAAACAGGTCGTTTAATTTCATGGGCTAAAGATAAAATTCTTCTCAAAATTGTTTGTTTGGAATATCCTAAAATTCTACTCATTGAACTTATTCCTAATCCTTCGGCATTTAATTCTTTTATGTTTTCATCGTCTAAAATATCATACAACTTATAACTATAAATGTCTTGTTGATATTTGCCACAAGATTTACATTGATAACGTTGTTTTATTCCTCGTTTTCCTTTACTAATCAAAGAAGAAGCTTTACAATATTTACATTCTTTCATACACTCAAGCGCCATTTGGTACACGAACTTAAAAAAACTTTTTTTAATGAGTTCTAAGAAACTTTCTCATTCTAATAGGTATCAGTATACTTTAGATTGAACATCCCCAAAAAAAAATAAACAACTAGAAATCAAACACATACAATTACTAAAAATACAAAAGCGCCATTTGGAACATTACCTACTGTTTTATGTTGATGTTACACTACCTATTTGTGACTCTGACAATGTACCCAACACTACCAATATTCAGAGAGTATACCATCTGTAATTCCTTCAAAAGATTTAATTTCAGAACACGAAAAAGCACTTGGACAATTCTCTCTGTTTTTCTTGTTTTTTGTTGGTAGAACGAACCTAACTTTACCAACTAGAGAATTTTCTTCTAAACTATATTGTTTCCAAGTTTTTACTCTATAATTATTTATACTTTTACCTTCTACCCACAGCTTATTATTTTTAAATAAAAAGTGCTCTTTGATTTTTCCATTTTTGGATTCTTTAACATGATATTCAAATGTATTATCTCCCTCCCTAACATATGTAATCTTATATTTTCTACCTTTACAAAAGTCTTCATTTACAAAGTAAACTCTATTTAAAGTGTCATAAATAACTGTAATATTTTTTTTCCCTTTTCTAATATTTAAAATGTTCCGACAGTTGGTAGAATCTAATGAACATATAGTATTAGTTTTAGTTAATAACCTACTTCTTTCTCTTTTTATTTGAGAAAATAGAGAAAAAGAGGAAAAAATAAATAATATGAAAAATATCCTACTCATTCTACTATCATTTTATGTTTGGTGAATCAAAACTAACCTTTGTCTCAGATGAAACTTTAACATTATCTCCTAGTTTTTCATCAATAGAAATATTTAAATTATCTCCATATTGCTTCCTAACCTCTATTAAAGCATCATTAAATAATTGGCTACTATATATTTTAGGATTTACAGTTAAAGTTACTGTTTTTTCAACCTTATTTATATTATCTTCCCCTAATTGTTCATTATAGAGCTGTTCTATACTATTTAACTGTTTATTAGCTCTATCTTCTATAGCTTTAACTAATGTGTTAGTTTCCAAACCTTCAACTGTAAGTATACCTTTTTCTATATATGTATTTTTATTATAAATATTGAGGGAAGTCTTAAATTTTGCCACACCTCCATCTTGGAAATCCCTTACTCCTCCGTTTGAATTTATAATTTTATCATCTTTTAATTCTTCTGTTAAACCAGCCTTACCTTTCCCAGGAAAGGTTTCGTCTATAATTAAACCATTAACTCCATCGTTTAAATCTCTTGATATAAATATAGCATCACTAAACACCTCATTCATACGTGTATATTTAAAAGCTCCTCCATAATCATATTGTATTCTATTTCCACTAATATTCTCCGTACCTCTAGACATTATTGCTTTACCATTTACATCTACTATATCTAGAGCCGCTCCTGCATCCAGGGTTTTTAAGTACAAATTCCCTGAGTTTGAAAATTTAATGATTTGAAGTTTTTCCAGACCTTCTAATTCAATAGCATCTATTACTCTATTTTCACTAAATGCATAAGGACTATTCCATGGATAACCAGGAGATAACGGGTCCACGGCAAAAAACCTCCCCAATCTTGGGTCATGCATTCTATACTTATAATTTACAGAATTCCCGTTCCCTTTAACCTCGTCATCGCTCTCCTGACCTTGGAACCCATAACGCGAGCTTTCACTATTCGAACTTAAAGCACCTATTTCCATACCAAATGGATAATAAGATGAGTAGCTCACCACATCACTCTCGAACCCATCGAACGTATTATTTACATAAGGCTTGATTAACTTA